>NZ_LZGR01000072.1:0-41698 GCF_001690255.1 Gilliamella sp. App2-1 | reverse complement strand
AAAATACTATTAATAATATTGTTATCCATTTCTTATAGTGCAATGGCTGCAATTTATAAGACCCAATCTGACGATACTCAATTAAAGCTTAAAGATTCAGATTCATTACTTCCTTCTTTGCGTTTGTCAGCAGAAAAAGGAAATGCAGAAGCTCAATACTCATTAGGAAATATTTATAAACAAGGATTGGGTGTTGAAGCAAGTGACGTTCGAGCTTTTTTCTGGTATAAAAAAGCTGCAGAGCAAGGGCTTGCCAAAGCACAAAACAATTTAGCGTTTATGTATCAAAGCGGATTAGGAACCAAGCGTGATTTAAACGAAGCAGTTAAATATTTTAAATTAGCAGCTGATCAAAATTATGCCTTGGCTAAATATAATTTAGCTTTAATGTATCAAGAAGGTGAAGGCGTAGAAAAAAACACATTAATTGCAATTGACTATTTTACACAAGCAGGTGATGAAGATATTTATGACGCTTATTTAAACCTGGGTATGATCTATTTTTTTGGTGATGGCGTACCCGAAGATCGCATGACAGCGGCTGATTGGTTTAGTAAAGCTGCAAAAGATAATATTCCCGAAGCGCAATATTATTTGGGGCTAATGTCAGAAAATGGTGAGGGTCTGACACAAGATTATATGGCGGCTAGCTATTTTTATACACAAGCGGCAGAACGAGGGCATGTGCTGGCTATGTATAATTTAGCCATTATGTATGCAACAGGCACAGGAACCAAACCTGACAATACGCAAGCTGCCTATTGGTTTACTAAAGCTGCTGAAGCAGGCAATGCTGATGCTCAATATAATATTGGCGTGATGTATGATGTAGGTGGTGGTGTTGCTAAAGACGAGAAAAAAGCTGTTGAATGGTATCTAAAAGCGGCAGAGCAAGGCAGTGTTGATGCCCAATATAATTTGGGGGTGAAATATTTAGAAGGTGTAGCTGTTGATAAAGATCAAGAGCGTGCTATCTATTGGTTTACTAAAGCTAGCGAGCAAGAGGACCCAGACGCTAAAGCTTATTTAGAACGACTATTACCTAAAAAATAAGAAAGCATTGCTTTTTTAGATGGTTGACAGACCTCGATATCATTCAGGGGATTATTTTTTATTGGGATGCTATCAAAAAAGAATTAAAAATACGCTATCGTCTACCATACCTTTTTGTTCATTGTGATAATAATGTGCTGTGTTTGATTAGTCATAACGGCGATATTTTTGGATAGTTGTTTTATCAATTCATACCTGTCTGGTAGTAAAAATATCGGTGCTTTTGGAGCTATTATAAATATACTTCCTTTTGATTTCCCTCTTGATATATCAATCTATTATCAGCACTTGTTTTTTGCCCCATATTACATCAATAAATGATCTTTGTTAAAAAACAAAAAAAATAAAAACTCAAATAAAATCAATGCGTTTCCTGACGATTTTTTATTGGCAATAAGATCGCTTTTTGTTCGGTGGAGCGAATTTATATTTGATACAGTTGGATTTAGAATATTTGAGTATTTTCGACATTGAGCAATAGCTTTGGCTATTTTATACATCAATGAGATCAAAGAACTCGTTAAAAAGCGAGTTCTTTGTTAACAACAGTAAAAGCATTGAACTTTTTTAACCTGAGTTTCGCATACCAGCTGCAATTCCAGAAATAGTAATCATTAATCCCTGTTCTACTATAATATTTCCGTTATTGCTGTATTTTCGTGAACGACTTAATAATTCAGCTTGTAATAAATTTAATGGTTCAATATAAGTATTACGCAAGGCCACCGACTGTGCTATCCACGGTAAATCAGCCATTAAGCTAATATCATCAGTAATGGTTAGCACGGTATTGATATCTTTAGTTAACAAATTTCTTAACTCTGCGCCTAATGGCCATAAAGCAGGATCAACTAAACGTTGTTCGTAATATTCGTGGATGTTTGGTGCCGCTTTGGCATAGACCATTTCAAGCATCCCTAACCGGGAATTAAAAAAAGGCCAATTGTGATACATCTCTTTAAGAAGATTTTGTTTACCTTCTTCAATTGCAGCTCTAAGTGCACTACCAGCACCAAGCCAAGACGGTAGCATTAAACGGTTTTGTGTCCATGCAAAAATCCATGGGATAGCACGTAAACTTTCAATACCGCCGCCCGTACGGCGTTTTTGTGGTCTAGAACCAAGTGGTAATCTACCTAATTCAGCCTCTGGTGTTACTGCTCTAAAATAATCAACAAACTCAGCACGTTCTCGTACATAACTGCGATAGCAATTGCATGAAAGTTCTGACATTTTATCCATGATCTCGCGCCATTCTTGTTTGGGTGCTGGTGGTGGCAATAAGTTGGCTTGTAAAATCGCTGATGTATACAGCATTAAACTGCTGAGCGCCACTTCTGGTAGACCAAGTTTAAAACGAATCATTTCGCCTTGTTCGGTAACTCTAAGCCCGCCTTTTAATGAACCTGGGGGTTGTGAAAGTAGTGCGGCATGCGCTGGTGCTCCACCTCGACCTATTGAACCGCCTCGCCCGTGGAATAGCACTAAATTAGTATTATATTTTTTAAATAAGCTAACTAATTCTTCTTGCGATCGATATTGTGCCCAAGAGGCTGCGAGTGTTCCTGCATCTTTAGCCGAGTCAGAGTAGCCTATCATCACCATCTGCTTACCTTGAATTTTATTGCGATACCAAGGAATATCCAGCAGTTTTTGCATCACCGATTTTGCGTTATTTAAGTCTTCTAATGTTTCAAATAACGGTGCAACTGGAATATATTTTTGGCAATCAACAATTTTTAATAATAAGTAAACGGCTAATATATCAGAAGGGGCTTTAGCCATTGATATGACATATGAAGCAATCGACTCTTCGCCAGCTTTTTTTATTACACGACAAGTATCTAGTACTTCTTGGACCATTTGATCTGGTTGCCAGTTATAAGGTAATAATGGTCGATTGGATTGTAACTCTGTTAATAAAAATGCTTGTTTTTCTTCCTCTGACCATTTTGCATAACTACCTAAATTAAGTTCTTTAGTTAATGCGTCAAGTGCCTCGGTGTGTACAGAGCTGTCTTGGCGAATATCTAATCTGACTAATTGTAAACCAAAAATGTTTATGCGTCGTAAAGTATCAAGTAATGGACCATGGGCTATGGTTGACATGCCATTATCAATTAATGATTCATAGCAGGTATAAAGCGGTATCCATAATTGTTCATTTTTAATTAAAATATCACTAGGTGGTAATACTCTTTCATTATTCAGCAAAGCTTCAATATAATTATGAGTGGTAATTAAACGTGTTCGTAATTGTTTCATTACAGCTCGATAGGGCTCGGAAAGAGTTTTGTTTTTTTCATCTAACAGATCAATAACTGAATCATTACATTCTGTCATTGAAAGTTCACGAACAAGTGTTTGAATATCGGCTAAAAATAACTCTATGGCTTTTAATCTAGCTTGTAGCATGACCTTTTCGGTCACTTTTGCTGTCACATTTGGATTACCATCACGATCTCCGCCCATCCATGAGGTGAATTTAATAGGCACATGCTCAACCGGTAATTGCTCTTCAAAGGCATCTACTAACTGGTCATTAAGCTCACGTAAAAAGAGAGGCACGCCTTCCCATAAGCTATCTTCAATGACCGAAAATCCCCATTTGGCTTCATCAATGGGGGTAGGGCGTTTTTTGCGGATTTCATCGGTATACCATGCCTGACAAACTAACTGTTTTAAGCGACGCATAATTCGTTCTACTTCATAGTCGGCTAAATCATCATGATCCAGTTGAGATAAACAGTTATTAATAGAAGTATAAGTATTTATCATGGTTCTGCGATTAATTTCGGTTGGATGTGCGGTTAGTACCAATTCAATCGATAACTCATTAATCGCTTCTGTAATGGTTTGATTTGAAAAATTGAGATTTTTAAGTATACTAAATAATTCAGTCATTTTTTTTGGACTACTAAATGCTTCCCCATGGGGTGAAATACCATAATATTCAGCAGCCGTATTGACTAAGTTTAAAAACTGATTAAATGCACGTGCAACATGTAATAAATCATCATCATTAAGGTTTTCAATTAATGTGAGTAGCTCATTATGTGCTTGGGTGTTTCCTTGTTGAGCTGATTTTGATAATTGTCTTATTTTTTCAACTAAATCAAATGTTTCATTACCGGTAGCGCGTTTTATCGCATTACCCAGTAAGGTACCTAACATATTGACATTGCTTCGCATTGAGGAGTATTGGTTATTCATTGTTTTCTCGTCTTAGATTTTATTATGCCTAGGCGCCTTTAAGCTGTATGACTAAAATGTCAATTTAATCGGACTGGTATAATTATTGGTTAGTGTGCTTAAGTTATGTACTTTATAATAAATTTCATTTGAATTTAAATAATAAAATTTTATGGTTTTTATTTTTTTTAATCGTTTTAATTATATTTGCCATGAAATATCAACCAATAAAAATATTTATTTCATGTTTAAATGTTTACCACATCACTGTTTGAAAGGTTTAATTTTAGATGAACTGAGTATTTGTAAACTGTATATTAAAATCATTTGGGTATATACTAACAGCATTATGCATACATATTGGATTATTTAATGATCGCTGTTTTTTATATCGCGTCGATTATTGCTGTCGTTGCTAGTGTAAAAGTGATTAGTAGCTTACGAGTTGATAAAGCAATTTTATATCTTGTTATTTCACTTTTTGCTTCTGCGTTGATATTTATTCTGCTTAATGCATCTTTTTCTGCTGTTTTATATATTCTATTATTTATTGGTGGTTCGGTGACTCTTTTTTTACTTGTCGCATCAATTTTGAGAATCAGCGTGGATAAGGTGGAAAACAATAAGCAGGGAATTAGTCCTAAAATTTGCTTAGAACCATTAATCTTGGCCTTTATTCTACTCGTAGCGCTTATTTATGGAGTAGTAAATGCCAACTATTCAGAAATGAAGGAAACTCATGAATTAATGCATGAAATGTCCATATATGCCTACATTTTGATGGCTGAATTAGCCCTGTTTTTATTATTTGGCGCAGCGGTCATTGCTTATCATTTCATGCATCGACTGTTGTCGGAGAAATAATATGATTCCACTTATGTATTGTCTTATTCTTGCCTCTATATTATTTGTGATTGGTCTTTTAGGGGTAATGATTCGCCGTAATTTTTATTTTTTATTACTTAGCCTTATGATTATGAATAATGGTGCTATAGTTGCGCTAGTTGCGGCAAGTAGTTATTGGCAGCAATCTGATGGGCAAGTACTTGCAATATTAGCGGTAATAACAGCTTTAGCTGAAGTTTGTGTCGGTCTTGCATTAATGGTGAAACTATTCTATCGTCGAAAAATCTTTAATATTGACTCATTGAGTGAAATGAAAGGATGAATTTACTTTATTTAACTATTATTGTTCCCTTACTCTCTTTTCTAGTATTGGTTAGCCTAGGAAGACATATTCGATCGATTAATGTGATGATTATTGGGATTAGTACTATGCTAATCATTACATTAATTACTGTATTTTCTTGCATCGATTTTAATGCAAATACAGTACCAGACATGATCTTAGTTTATACTCAACCATTGTGGAATTGGTTTTCAGTGGGTGATTTTACTGTGCCTATTTCTTTAACCTTAGATGGTTTATCGCTAACCTTTTTATCATTAATCTCATTCTTCGGTTTATTAATATACTTTTTTGCAGCTTGCTATTTAACGTCAAGAGAGGATATTTATACCTTTTATGCTTATAGCAATTTATTAATTGCCAGCATATTAACCGTCGTATTAGTTGATAATCTATTTGTTATGTTAATTGGTTGGGAAGGTTTGAGCATAAGTGCTTACTTACTTATTGGTATTTACAATAAACAGCCTCGTAATGGTTATGCAGCTGTTAAAGCATTTGTGATTATGCATTTAACCGATATATTTTTAATTATTGCCATATTTTTACTATATCAAACTTTAGAAACCTTAAATATTCGTGAAGTTTTGGAGCAGGCACACGAGAATTTGGCTATTGATTCAGATATCATATTTTGGATAACCTTAATGCTGTTTCTTGGTGCAATGAGTAAATCAGCCCTATTTCCTATGCATTCATGGTTTACTGAAACAACATTAGCCCCAATGCCTGCATTAGCTTTGTTGCAATCTTCAACAGTAATTTTAGCAGGGGTATATTTAGTCTTAAGACTTAGTCATTTGTTTATGATGTCGAGCGACGTTCTTGCTATGATAGCGATGATTTCATCATTGACTATATTATTTGCTAGCACTATCGCATTAGTACAGTATGATATTAAACGGATTATCACGTATATCAATTTAGCGCAAATTAGTTATTTATTTTATGCTTTTTCAACGCAGAGTTGGAATTTATCACTGAATTGCTTAATTAATTATACCGTAACAAGTACTTTGCTGATTTTGGCCTCATCAATTTTAATCAAAAAATGTCAAGGTGAGCGAGATATTAGCAAATTAGGCGGTTTAATTAAATCTTTTCCGCTGTTGCATGTAGTATTTTTAATAATTATGTTGTCTCTTAGTGCTATGCCTTGGATTTCAGCATCATTTTACGTTAAAGGGGATATTATTTGGGGCCTAATGGCTGAAGATAGATTGATATCTGGAACGATTGGTTTGATGGGTATTTTATTTTCTAGCTTAGGTATTTGGCGTTTAATTTCAATGGTATTTTATCACAAACAAAAACAGCATGAGTTTGCGAAAACTAAATGGATAAGTTATTGCCCGATTTTCATCTTATTGATATTTACTACAGCTTTGTTCATTTACGTTCCATTGCCGATTCAAGGTATTGTTCCTATGGGTAATATTAAAACCAATGGACAATTATCGTTCCAGCTATTGTCAGCTGCAGTGACAATATTAAGCTTTTTTATTGCCTATATTTTATACGCACATCGACGAAATAGCGAAGTGCAAGAAGTACTCAATACACCAATAATTAAATTCTGTTTACGTTTATGTCATAGTGATTGGCGTTATGATTATTTATTAAACAGTTTATTTGTCAAGCCTTATGTGTATTTAGCCAAATTGTTAAAAAAAGATCCCCTAGCTTTATGGGATAATTGGATAATGTGGGGAATCAAAAAAGTAAATTCATTCATCGTTGACCTAGAAAACGGACAAATTCGGTGGTATATGGTTTCGATGGTTATAGGTAGCATTATCATATTAATGCTACTGATTTTTATTTAATAAAGGTGTAATCATTCATGTTATTATGGTTTGTTTTTTTACCTGTAATAGGCGGATTTGTTGGTTGGTTATGCCATGTATGTTTACAAAGAAGTATTGTTTCCGTCAATGCGCAAATTCGTTGGTCAAAATTACCAATAACTATCGCATTTACCACTATTTGTCTTACTTTATTGATGGCGATAGTATTATGGATAGATGCCGTAAATTCATTAAAACAAGGAGAAAACTGGATAAAGGAAGTTAATCTAGAGTGGATCCCTTTATTAGGCATTCATTTTCATCTTGTTTTAGATGGTTTATCTATGGTTGTTATCACCTCAACATTATTTATAGTGTTATTGACTATCGTCTATTCTAGTAAAGAAAGTCTAAACAATATTGGCTTATTTTATTTGTGCCTATTATTTATGACATCAACTATTATGATGTTATTTGTAATAAATGACTTATTTTTAATGTTTTTCTTTTGGGAAGCTGTAGCGATCCCTATCTATTTTTTAATCTCTTTATGGGGACGACGAGACTCAAGCTCACAATTGTGTTTTAATGGGGCCAGCAAATTTTTGATCTATACTCAACTGAGTAGCTTACTTATGCTAATCTCAATTGTGTCGTTAGCCCTAATCAACTGGAATTTAACAGGTCATTGGACATTTGACTATCAAGACTTAACAAAAACAGCAATTTCAAGTTATACCGAATTTCTACTTATGCTAGGGTTTTTAGCTGCTTTTATCGTGCGTATTCCTTTTGTTCCCTTTCATGGTTGGTTTATTGATGCCCATATCGAATCTGCGACAACTGGTTCAATGATGATAAGTGGATTATTACTTAATACAGCAGCATTTGGTTTATTGCGTTTTGTTATACCTCTTTTTCCTAATGCCTCAAACATGATTATGCCAATTATGTTAGCTTTTGCACTGCTTACGATTGTTTATGCCGCCTTACTTGCATTCAATCAAACCGATATTAAAAAGCTAATTGCTTATATTCATATTGCTTTGATGGGATTTATAACCGCAATAATCTATAGTGGTTCTATTCTTGCTTATCAAGGCGTAGTTATTCAAATGATAGCTATCAATTTAGCAATAGTTGGCATGTTTGTCATTAGTGGATTATTGGCTGAATGTTATTCAACACGAAATATAAGCCAATTTGTGGGATTGAAAGAACGAGTGCCTTATCTATCTTCGTTTACCTTGTATTTTATATTAGCGGTATTAGGTATTCCAGGGACAGCTAATTTTGTTGGTAATTATATGATGTTACTTGGTAGTTATAATGTTTTTTCCTTTTACACTATTCTACTAGTCATTAGCTTATTGTTACTGACTATTTCATTTATTGTACGTATGCAACCAATTTTCTATGGTGTTGCTGATAAAGGAAGGGAAACAAAACGTCTGCTTAGCAAGAAAGATCTTTTGTTATTATCAAGTATCTTAAGTGCCCTTATTTTTATTGGTTTGTATCCTCAAGTGATTCTTGATATGTCTTATTCTGTCCTGAACCAAACACAACAAAACATAACAACAGAGCGAGTGGGAGATTAATAACCTATGATAGCTTTATCGCCTATTTTTGTATTAAGCTTTGCCATCATTGTTTTGTTATTTTCACTATTTGTTTTTAAAATAAGCACTACAGGATGTACTATTTTAACAGTATGTGGATTAGCTTGTGCGTTAATCTGTTCTGTAGTGATTGGCTATAAAATATCGTTTAGTACACAACATATTTCTGATATCAGCAGTGACAATATGCAAATATCGGTGTCAATTTCTGAACCCAATAAAGAACAAAATTCATCAGGTGAAGAAACAATCGCAATTGATACCGTGCCTACTCAAGTTGTAGAGTCATCTAATAAAAATATAGATATTAATTCTAATTCTAATTCTAATGTTGATGATAATTTTCTCATTGATTACGGTGTAACGAACGATTGGAAAGCGCGTCATATCACAGCGCTTTTTACCTGTGATGGCTACGGATTGCTTTATACCAGTTTGATTTTAATGATATCCATTACTGTTGCGTGCTTCGCTTATCGCTGGTTTAAACAAGAGCAGATTAATCACGGATTATTTTATTTAATCCTACTTTTTATGGCTTTAGGTGGAGTCACACTTGTATACGCAAGTCATTTAATGTCATTTTTTATGGGAATAGAACTGTTATCTATTCCATTTGTAGGATTAATTGGTTATCAATATACGCAGACTCATTCATTAGAAGCCGCTGTTAAATATATGATTTTATCTGCTGTTGCCAGTGTATTTTTATTGATGGGGATCGCCTTTTATTATGCAACTACCGGCGAATTGACTTTTAGTGGTCTAAGTTATCAACTCTCAACGATGCCTTACCCAAGTATATTATTATTGATGGGTGTTTGCTTAATGTTGGTTGGTATTGGTTTTAAATTATCACTAGTCCCTTTTCAACTTTGGTTGCCTGATGTTTATCAAGGTGCGCCAACTGTTGTTGCATTATTATTATCAACAGTCGGAAAAGTTGCAGTTTTTTGTGCCATTGCAAGATTATTTTTATTAGCGCCTATTGTTAACAATGAAACTATCCGTATTATTTTAGTTATTATGGCTTTTAGTTCTATTTTGTGGGGCAATTTGTTAGCGCTAATGCAAACTAGCTTGAAGCGTTTACTCGCCTATTCATCAATAGCGCATTTTGGTTATTTATTAACGGCTTTAATTGCAGTGCAATATCAAGTACTTGCATTAGAAACTATTGGTGTTTATTTAACTGGATATATTTTAGCCAACATCTGTGTTTTAGGGGCAATAAGTTTAGATTCGCATTCTGATGAGCTTCAAGATCATGAAAATGAAGTTGATCTTTCAGGTCTATTTTGGCGAAGGCCAATCCTTGCTTTAGCGATGGGTATTGGGCTTTTATCTTTGGCGGGTACACCATTAACCGCAGGCTTCATTGGGCGATTTTTGCTGGTGTTATTAGGCGTAACTGCCGAATTATGGTGGTTAGTTGCTGCTGTTGTTATTGGTAGTGCATTGGGTCTTTATTTTTATGCGCGCTTAATAATCAATCTTTATATAAAACCAAATTGCCGTGACGAGCAAATGTTCAGTGGATATTCAATTAAATTAAAATGGACTAATATTCGAATAAGCGAGTTAATTATTGTGCTATGTGCCTTATTGACTATGCTTTGTGGAATTTATCCCAAATGGTTATTGAGTTTGGTTAGCATGGCACAATATTTAACCACATAATTGACATTTATTTGCTTTCATTATTTTGTTGGGGAAGCCATATGAATTTATATAGTACAAAACACTTTATTTTATACTAAAACACATACTTTCCAGAAACTTTTTAACAAGAAATAGTTAATAATTGAGTTATTTATTGTGTTATAATTCTGAGCCTTAAAAATTTATTTGAATCAAGAGGAGCAATATGAACTTTTTAATCTCTAATGCTTATGCTGCAGATGGTAACCAACCAGGTGGCGACTATTTTCTACCAATTATGTTAGTTGTGTTTGGTTTATTTTTCTATTTTATGATTATGCGCCCACAACAAAAACGCGTTAAAGAATATCGTGAATTAATGGCATCAATTTCAAAAGGTGATGAAGTATTGACCAAAGGCGGGATTATTGGCCGCGTAGCAAAAGTTAACGAAAATGGTTACATTGCATTAGAATTAAACGAGACTAGTGAAATTGTGATCAAGCGTGACTATATCACATCAATTTTACCAAAAGGAACAATGAAATCACTATAATAGAGGTTATCTGTTATCATTCATTGTATTAATTACCTAATCCCACAAGAGAATATGTCGTGTTAAACCGCTATCCTTTGTGGAAGTACATCATGTTGGTCGTTGTCATTTGCCTCGGCCTTCTTTATGCACTTCCAAATATTTATGGTGAAGATCCTGCTATACAAATTTCAGGTACAAATACTGCTGAAATTAACGTTGCTACACAAGATAAGGTTAGAAAGCTTTTGGCTGATAATCATATCGAACCAAAATCATTGGTTTATGAAAATAAATCGATTTTAGTTCGCGTTGGCGATAATGATACACAGCTTAAAGCAAAAGAGCTTATATCAGAAGCGCTAGGTGAACAGTATATTGTTGCATTGAATTTAGCACCAGCAACACCTGCGTGGCTGACAATGTTAGGTGCAGAGCCTATGAAGTTAGGTCTTGATTTGCGTGGTGGTGTTCACTTTTTAATGGAAGTCGATATGACGACCGCACTAAGTAAACTTACTGAACAATCTATCGAAAATATCAAAGCTGAATTTACTAATAGCTCATTGAATTATAAAACGATCAGCAAAAATAGTAATCAGCAAATTGTATTGCAATTTGATAATACGGAAGATCGCAATAAAGCTATCACCAAGATCAATGGTTTATCGGACTACAAAGTTATTTCTCAAAGTGATAATAGTATTGTAATCAATGTCAGCGAACAACGTTTACAACAGGCTAAAAATGATGCTGTTGAGCAAAACACGACTATTTTACGTAATCGTGTTAATCAACTGGGTGTAGCTGAACCAATTGTTCAACGCCAAGGTGCAGATCGTATAGTGGTTGAATTACCAGGCATACAAGATACTGTATTAGCCAAGCGTATTTTAGGAGCAACGGCAACACTTGAATTTAGACAAGTTAACGAAGAGAGTACGCCTGATTTACCTGCTATTATCAATGGTGATATGCGTGTTCCTTATGGTTCAGAAATTCAGTATATGGAAAGCGGTCGCCCGGTTTTACTTTATAAACGTATTGTATTAACAGGGGATCATATTACTGATTCTTCATATCGCGCTAATCAATATGGTCAACCCGAAGTTGCAATTACCCTAGATGGCTCAGGCGGTAAAAAAATGTTTGATTTTACCAAAAAAAATCTGCATAAAGCGATGGCAACTTTATTTGTTGAATACAAAGACACTGGTAAGCGTGATGAAAACGACAAACCAATTCTTGAAAAACAAGAACGTGTTATTAATGTGGCGACTATTCAAGGTATTTTTAGTGATCGTTTCCAAGTGACCGGTATTGGTAATATTGATGAAGCTAAAAATTTATCACTATTACTGCGTGCAGGGGCATTAATTGCACCGATTCAAATTATTGAAGAACGAACAGTTGGGCCTTCAATGGGGCAAGAAAATATAACGCAAGGTTTAGAATCTTGCATATGGGGCTTAGTGATTTCTGTCATCTTTATGCTAGTAATGTACCGTCTGTTTGGCGTGTTTGCTAGCCTTGCATTAGTTGCAAACTTAATTTTAATTGTTGGTGCAATGTCTTTACTTCCTGGGGCAACGCTAAGCATGCCCGGTATTGCGGGTATTGTGTTAACTGTGGGTATGGCTGTTGATGCCAATGTACTAATTAATGAACGAATAAAAGAAGAACTCAGTAATGGGCGTGGCGTTCAGCATGCAATTAATGAAGGATATGCAGGTGCTTGGAGTAGTATTTTTGATGCTAACCTGACGACTTTAATTACGGCTATTATTCTTTATGCAGTTGGTACAGGATCAATTAAAGGATTTGCCATTACACTAGGCATTGGTATTGTAACATCAATGTTTACATCGATTGTCGGTACTCGTGCATTAGCCAATCTTATTTATGGCGGTCGTCGCGTTAATAAGTTATCAATTTAGAGGTTTATTGTGAGTATTACTAAAAAACAAAATCATGATGTTAGAGAATTAAATCATGGTCGCAGAGTCCTCGACTTTTTAAAATTTGGCTTTATTGCTTTTGTTATTTCAATGCTATTAGTTGTGGCGTCGTTTGTGGTTATTTTTGTTAAAGGATTTAATCTAGGACAAGATTTCACCGGCGGTACGACAGTAGAACTCACTGTAACAAAAGCCGTTAATCTTGATGACCTTCGTAACAGCTTACGCGATGCTGGCTATCACGAACCGATAGTACAATATTACGGCAGTAGTAAAGATATCATCATTAGATTACCTGCAGCTAAGCAAGAAGAAGGTAACGCCTCATCCGCTATTGATAATGCATTAGGAACAAAAATTTCCAATTTAATCCATAAAGATATTGATGCAGAAGCTCAAATTAAACGGATTGAATTTGTGGGTCCAACTGTTGGTTCAGAACTTGCGCAAGATGGTGTTTTGGCAATCTGTGCCGCATTAGTGTGTATTTTAATCTATATTGCCTTTCGTTTTGAGTGGCGATTCGGTACAGGTGCGGTTGTTGCCTTAGCGCATGATGTTATTATTACCGCGGGTTATCTATCGCTATTTGAACGAGAACTCGATTTAACTATCATTGCTGCGATGTTATCGATTATTGGTTATTCTCTTAACGATACCATTGTTGTTTTTGACCGAATTCGCGAGAATTTTAGAAAGATTCGCCGAGCAGAACCTTACGATGTTATTAATATCTCGTTAACACAGACATTGCATCGTACTTTAATGACATCAGGTACAACTCTTGCAGTGGTCATCATTCTGTATATCTTTGGCGGTTCAATGTTAAAAGGCTTCTCTGAAACATTAGGCGTTGGTATTGTGCTTGGTACAATCTCATCAATTTATGTAGCGGCTTATATGTCACTTAAATTGGGGGTAAAACGTGAACACTTTATGCCACCTAAAATTGAAGCAGAAGGTGCAGATCAACCTTCAATATTGCGTTAATTATGTAAACTCTGCCATTAATGGGCAGAGTTTTATTCGGCTATTTTTCAAACAAATAACTTCAAATCGATTGACACTTATTATTTAGTTGCATATTATTAGCCACAGTTTTATCCCTTTCTATTTGGGGCCATAGCTCAGCTGGGAGAGCGCAACGCTGGCAGCGTTGAGGTCAGGGGTTCGATCCCCCTTGGCTCCACCAATTCAATAATCAGTAACATTCTTTAAAACTCACTAAAGTATATGTAAGGAGAATAATATGGCCTTTACAGAAACAGAACGACAGCAATTGATGGAGCTTAAATTTGTGGGTGCCAAAATTATTGAAAGACTTGAAGAGATGAGCTTTGATTCTTTCGATAAATTGCGTAATGCTAGTTTAGATGAAATCCTTAATAAAGGTGCGTTATTAACAGGTTCAACTTGTTGGAAAAACAGTCATCAAGCAAAAACGGCAATAAGTAATATTTTGAGTTTAGTTAACAATACTTAATATTCCTTGTATAGGCGGTAAGTGCATCCAACTTTCTTTTCAATTGAATAATGATAATCAATTTTTTGTTTCTTATCTATTTTTAAGATATTTATACTGAAACGTATAGTTACCTGAAACTTTTTTACAAAATTTAATTATCTCTAGTGTTCAAGGAACAGCGGCATTTCGACGGAAATACCGTTTTCTAACTCAGTTTATTCCTACACATATAGGGAGCAGACTAATTATCGCTAATGGTTATATAATTAAAATAAAAAAGTAAAATTCCACCAAATTTTTAGTTTGATTTTTAATCATATTATTAGTAAATATATACGTAATTAACTTGAATAAAATCCTATCTCTTTTGAGTAAAAAGTTGAGTCTTTATCTTGTTCAATTAAGATAATAATGGCTTGAGGTCTATGTATTTGCAGTCTAATCTTTTCTAAGCTTTGTTGATCAAGTTGTGGGATAGTCTTTTTTATTTTTTCCCATTTTGAAATGCTTAGTGGAACACGGCTTTGTTCCCACGCATATTCACTATTGGTGCAATAAGGTATTATTTTATCTTCGAGCTTATAAGCTAAATACAGATCGACGTTATCTTCTGATAGTCGGGTTGATAGCTCAATACTCTTTTCCCATCCGTCGCAAGAGGTTCGATTATACCCTCCATTAAGCTTTAATAAACTCTGATTTGCGATCGATGCTTGGCTAAGCGACTTTCCTTGTGCAGAATAAAAGGCTTCTTGTAATCCTGTTGGTGGTTCAATGTCTTGTGCATAAACTGACTCAATTAACAATCGGGCATCTTCTGGCATTTTGATAACGCGTTGAGTCAGTAATATTTTTTGGGTAAACCATAAATAAGCATGGTTAGGATAGACATAACCAGTATTGCGAAAGGTTGGATTATCAAGCCAATCTTTTTGGGGATCGTCCTGCCAATGTGGCGCAAGTATAGTTAAAATGGGTTGTCCACGATCATCATAAGGCTGAATCTTTTTATCAAAAGGTTTAACATTACCTTGTTGATCTCGTACATGGCGCCTTAAACGGCCGGCACGTTGAATTAATAAATCTATTGGAGCAATATCACTAATCATTTCATCAAAATCAAGATCTAATGATTGTTCAATAACTTGAGTGGCAATAATAATTTTTCCGTGGCGAATATTACTGTTAGAAGTTTTGCCTGCCCATTTTAACGTTTTTTGTTCAATGTCGAGGCGATCACAAAAAGCAAAACGGCTATGAAAAAGTAATATATTATTGCTATCTATCTCTAACTTTAATTGCAATTGTTGATACAAACTAATTGCATCGTCAACACTGTTTTTGATCCAACAGATAATTTTACCTTGTTCTATTGTTTGACGAATTTTGCTTATACCTGCATCAATATCATTTATCCATTCGATTTTTACCTGACGTTTGACTTCATCTCGAGTATCTATTGCTTGTTCAATTAATCCATTATGATTCAATTGTGTCATCAGTGGAAAAGGTAATCGTTGATTTAAAGTGAGATTTGCTTGGCTAATGGTTAAACCTTTATAAAATGCATTAAGTAATTTTTCGCGTAAAAAATAGGGTAAAGTAGCAGTAAGAATAATGGTACTACCACCTTGTAAGGCATGATAATGTAATAGCGATTCTAATAATTTAACCATATAGCTGTCATAAGCATGAACTTCATCTAATATGAGTAACTTATGCCTTAGACCTAATAATCGTAATGATTGATGTTTAAATGGCATAACCGCCATTAATGCTTGATCCAAGGTACCGACACCAACCTCAGCCAATAACGCTTTTTTCCGAGTATCAACAAACCACTCCTGACACTCTGCACTAATGGTTTGTTCGCCTTTAGGATATTGCCGTTCACTATTATCTTCACTATTGATAATTGATTGATTAAATTTAGAATTCATATGGCTAGCACCATGTGCTAATACTAACGAAGGATGACTATCGGCCTGATAGAGTTGCCCATAAATTCCCGCTGTACGTTGATAAATGGCATTTGCGGTTGCTTGGGTTGGTAAGCCAATATAAATACCTTGGGCTTTTTTAGCTGTCATTAGTCTATGTGCTAAAACCATTGAGGCTTCGGTTTTTCCTGCTCCTGTCACATCTTCCATAATAAATAATTCCGGACCGGAATCAGACAATTGGCATGATAATGCTTGCTGTTGGAGTGGTGTGGGCTTTTCAATAAATGGAAATAAATTTTTGATATCAATAAAAGGGGCAATGGGCGTTGTTTTAGGTAGGGTGGATATTGCTTTTTCTGCTTGAATAAAGGCATGATTATGCCAATATTCAGAAAGCGACATCACTTGGGAACAAAATGGAAAAAACGATTCGTTAGATCCTAGCCAATCACTAATAACGGTTACACCAGCGATTAACCAACTTATTTGATTAAATTTTTTTCGCAATGATTTATCAAAAAAGAAAGACGGATAATCTGCTAATTTATACTCGCTAATAAAAAACGCATTAATGGCTTTAATATAATCTAATGCGGCTTGCTTATCTTGTCGATTAAATGATGAATTGCCATTTACCCCAAATACTGGTGGCTTGCCATGATGTCCAGTTATGATGAGTAACCATATATCCAAAAAACAGTTAATATTGCTATTATAGTTAGATAACTGAATTTCAGTTTTATCCATAAGAAAAGTATTCCATAACCAAAATCCAAGCGAATCATGTCTGGACATATATCTTTTAGCAGGATCGGCAGCAACAAGTTGCGGGTTATTGTGCTTAAATAACTGTTGAAACCCATTGGCAAATTTACCAATATCATGCCAAGCCAAAAAATAGGCAAACCAATGAGCTGCCTTTTCGTTATCTTGTGGAGCAAAACCTAATTGCATAAATAGCTCAGCTGAATTGAAATAGTTGTGTTTAACTATTTGGTATCCACAAGCGGCTACGTCTAAATTATGATAAGCCAGTAGATGATAGTTATCACTATTGGTGTTCTGGCGACATTTTCCCCAATATTGATAAAAAGATTTGCTCATTGAATTTTATTCCTTTTGTAAATAGGCGCTTTGCTTAAGGTATACAATGATTTCGTCAAAAGAATATTAACTATTTTATCTGTTTATATTGAAAAATATAAAGATAATTATTATATATAATTGATAATTGTTTTAATATAGTTTGTTTAATGTAAAAATAAAGGTATCTTTTTAGCTAATATTATCTATTATCATTTTAGATAAACTTTATTAATTAGGTTTTGCTCATTTAGTTGAAGTTTGGCAAAATAGATAGCCTAATTGGTAGATTATGATAGCCTTACATGATTTGGATATGTTAATAAAAATTAACATAAATATGCTATAGTTACGTAAAGCAGGAACGGAATTAGGATGATTAGCCGAATTAAACAACCTATAAAAACATTATTCATCTTGAGTTGCCTAAGTGGTATCGTCATTTGTTCTGCACCTGTTTTTGCCGATGAAGAACAACAAGTGATACCTCAAACTGAGGTAGAAGTTGAGGTTAATACTCAAGATTCATTACCCGCAGAGCAACAAATTGATATCGCAGGTCCTAAGCAGAAACATGAGAAATTTTATCACGAAACGGTTTTTTCGCTTTCAGGCCAACCCAAGTATCCTGATAATTTTCAGCATCTTGATTACGTCAATCCTAATGCCCCAAAAGGAGGTGTGATTAAACTGGCTGAAGTTGGTTCTTTTGACAATTTGAATCGCTTTGCTAGCCGTGGCGCTCCAGAAAGAAATTCGGCATCACTATATGATACCCTTTTTACTAATACTGCTGACGATATTACCAGTTTTTACCCACTTATTGCGACTTCAATAACTTATTCTGATAGTTACCGCTGGGCAGAAGTCTCAATTAACTCTAATGCACGTTTTCAAGATGGAAAGCCAATTACAGCGCAAGATGTTGAGTTTACCTTTCATAAATTTATGACCGAAGGCGTGCCTCAATATCGTGTTTATAATAAAGGCATTATGGTTAAGGCAATAGATGATTACCGTGTGCGTGTTGATATACCTGATTCCGATCGTGAAAAACTCCTTTCATTTGTTGGCAGTATGCGGGTTATTCCTAAACATTTTTGGCAAAACCATGATCTTTCTGAACCATTAAGCTCGCCGCCGATTGGTAGTGGACCTTACTATATTAGCGAATATAAATTAGGACAGTATGTTGTTTATCGACGTAATACGAATTATTGGGCGCGTGATTTGCCCATTAATAAAGGCTTAGATAATTTTGATGAAAAACGTATTGATTACTATATGGATGATAACGTTTCGCTAGAAGCCTTTAAAGCAGGTGAATATGATTTGCGAGCTGAAGATCAACCTAAAAACTGGTTTACTCAATATCAAGGCAAATATTTTGATTCTAATCATATTATTAAACAAGAAAAACCCGTGCAAACAGCAACAGATACTAAGTGGCTAGCGTTTAATTTACAAAAAGATCTATTTAAAGATGTTAAAGTGCGTGAAGCCATTACCTTGGCGTTTGATTTTGAATGGTTAAATCATGCCTTTTATTATGACAGTTACAAAAGACCTTATAGCTTTTTTGAAAATACGATATATGCAGCAACTGGTATGCCTAGTGAGCAAGAGCTAAAGTGGCTTAATGCTTACAAAGAGATTATTCCTAAGCGCGCTTTTGATAATGCCTATTATGTGCCAAAAAGCGATGGTCAGGGCTTTAATCGTGACAATTTGTTAAAGGCGACAGAATTATTAAAACAAGCCGGATGGGCGATCAAAGACGGTAAACTTATTAACACTAAAACACAACAACCATTTGAATTTGAACTGATCAGTTATCTTGGTAGCGATATTAAATATGCTATTCCCTTTCAAAAAAATCTGGCACGTTTGGGGATTATCATGAAAATTACCTTGTTAGATTCAGCACAACACTTACGTCGTGTTCGTGAGCGTGATTATGATATGGTTGCACGTGATTATTATGCTGTAAATTATCCAAGTTCGAGTTTGCTGGTACTGTGGGGAAGTGAGTATCTTAACTCATCATGGAATGCTTCAGGATTACATAACAAGGCTATTGATGGCATGATTGCTGAAATTACCAAGAATGTAGATAATCAAGATGAATTAGTGCCACTTGGGCGAGCACTTGATCGTATTTTAACGCATGAATATCCAATGATTCCTATGTGGTATAATAGTAAAACGTATTATGCATACTGGAACAAATTTGGGCAACCAGCTATACAACCGACTTATGCAATCGGGGTTGATAGCTGGTGGTATGATGCAAACAAAGCAGCTAGCCTGCCTAAAAATCGAGAACATTAATATGCTCAATTACCTTATTCGTCGATTGTTACTGATTGTTCCAACCTTGTTTGTGATTTTAACTATCAATTTTTTTATTGTGCAAGTGGCACCCGGTGGACCTGTCGATCAGGCGCTTGCTATAATTGAAAATGGACCGCAAACAGGGCAAGGGCTATTGCCGGGGAGTGGCGGTATATCTACATCAGTACAACAGTATAAAAATGAGTCGCACTATCGTGGATCACGAGGGCTTGATCCGCAAGTTGTTGCGATGATTGAAAAGCAGTATGGTTTTGATAAACCCCTATTTGAACGTTATATCGAAACGCTAAAGAAATACATATTATTTGATTTTGGTAACAGTTTTTTTAAAAGTGAATCGGTATTGGGCTTGATTGCCAAAAGTTTACCTGTTTCAATTTCATTGGGATTATGGAGTACGTTAATTGTTTACCTAATCTCAATTCCTTTAGGTATTCGCAAAGCAGTAAAAGATGGTACGGTATTTGATTTTTGGTCAAGTACCTTAATTATTATTGGCTATGCCATACCGCCTTTTTTATTAGCAGTGTTGTTAATTGTGCTATTTGCTGGTGGAAGTTATTGGGATGTTTTTCCACTCCGTGGACTTATTTCGAATCATTTTGATCAACTTGATTTTTTAGGCAAAGTGAAAGATTACGCATGGCATATTTGTTTACCTACTATTGCAATGGTCATTGGCGGTTTTGCATCACTTACCATGTTGACTAAGAATTCATTTTTAGATGAAATCCGTAAACAGTATGTCATAACCGCACGTGCTAAAGGATTAAGCGAAAGAAAAATTATGTATAAACATGTTTTTCGTAATGCCACGTTACTGATTGTATCGGGTTTTCCGGCTGCTTTTGTTGGTATTTTATTTACGGGTTCGTTGCTAATTGAAATTATTTTTTCGCTTAATGGGCTTGGTTTATTGGGTTATGAGGCAATTATTCAACGTGATTATCCTGTCATTTTTGGATCTCTGTACATTTTTACATTAATAGGGCTTATTACTAAACTGTTATCCGATTTATCTTATATGATGATTGATCCACGTATTGACTTTGAGGCGCACAATTAATGACCAGCAACTCTTCTATTAATCAGCAACGTTGGCAACGATTTAAACATAATCGCCGTGGATATTATTCACTCTGGTTATTTTCGATTTTTTTTGTGATTAGCCTATTTGCTGATTTTATTGTTAACGATAGGCCCATTTTTATTAAATATCAGGATAATTACTATTTACCGATTTTTCATTGTTATCCCGAAACGGAATTTGGAGGACAATTTGAAACACAAACCAATTACCTTGATCCTGCCGTACAAGAAAAAATAGAAGCGAATGGCTGGATTATATGGCCGCCGTTTCGCTATAGTTATAGTACATTAATCTATGATACGCCAAACACCTTTCCAACTCCGCCTTCGGTAACGCATTGGTTAGGGACTACGGATGCGGGTTTTGATGTACTGGCCAATATCTTATATGGTTTTCGTATTTCGATGTTTTTTGCGATTTTTTTGACATTGTTTACCTCTGTTATTGGTGTCATCATTGGTGCAATTCAAGGTTATTATGGTGGAACAGTAGACTTGATAGGGCAGCGATTTATTGAAATTTGGTGTGGTTTGCCGGGTTTATTTGTGATTATTTTATTAGCCAGCATTTTGCCACTTGATTTTTGGTGGTTGCTGGGCATTACTGTTTTGTTTGGTTGGATGGGGTTAGCTGGAATTGTACGTACTGAATTTTTACGTACTCGTAATTTTGATTATATCCGCGCGGCGAAAGCAATGGGAGTTAGTGATAGTAAAATTATATTTCGTCACATTTTGCCCAATGCGATGGTAGCAACATTAACTTTTTTACCTTTTATTCTTTGTGGATCAATTACCACTTTAACATCGCTAGATTTTTTGGGCTTTGGTTTACCGATTGATTCGCCCTCTTTAGGTCGCCTGTTGCTACAAGGTAAAAATAATTTACAAGCTCCTTGGCTTGGTCTCAGTTCATTTTTAATTATTGCAACTTTGCTTTCACTACTCATTTTTATTGGTGAAGCAGTGAGGGATGCATTCGATCCAAACAAAGGAGCGTATCGATGAGTTCTCCTTTATTATCCGTTCAGGATTTAAGTATTGCTTTTAAATGTAGCGCACAAAAGATATCTCAAGTTGTGAGTAATATCAGCTTTGATATTCATGAACAAGAGACTTTGGCTCTAGTTGGTGAGTCAGGTTCAGGTAAAAGTGTTACTGCTTTGTCTATCCTGCGGTTGTTACGTAAAGAGCAAGTAGTTTATCCAACTGGCGACATTTGGTTTGAAGAAAAATCTTTATTACATGCGTCAGACAAACAACTTTGTAAAGTACGTGGCAATCAAATTAGTATGATCTTCCAAGAACCGATGGTGTCATTAAATCCTTTACATACGGTTGAGAAACAGCTTTATGAAGTTCTGGCGTTACATCGTGGCATGCGTCGAAATGTTGCTCGTAGTGAAATTTTGCAATATCTTGATCGCGTAGGCATTAAAGAACCAAAAAGTAAATTGTCGGCTTACCCTCACCAGCTATCAGGTGGTGAAAGGCAGCGTGTTATGATCGCGATGGCCATTTTAACTCATCCTAAATTATTGATAGCAGACGAACCCACCACCGCTTTAGATGTGTCAGTGCAGGCACAAATTATTCAGTTATTAAAAGAGTTGAAGAGAGAACTGAATATGAGCATGCTATTTATTTCGCATAATCTTAATATTGTGAAAAAGCTAGCCGATAAAGTGGCGGTTATGCAACAAGGCAAAATTGTTGAATATAATAATAAGCAGCGTATCTTTTTACGTCCAGAACATGAATATACTCAAACACTATTAAATTCAGAGCCCGGTGGCAATCCTGTACCATTACCTAATACATCAGGGATATTACTTAATGTTAATCACCTTGGTGTTGAAGTGGTTGCCAAAAAAGGTTTGTTTAGCAGCCACAAGAAGGTTATTGTCAATAACATTGGTTTTGCTGTGCATCAAGGTGAAACAGTCGGAATTGTGGGTGAATCAGGGTCGGGGAAAAGCACTATTGCGCTAGCTGTTTTGCGCTTGGTTAAATCACAGGGCGATATTGTATTTGATAGTTATCCAATACAAAATTTAACTGGTAAAAAGCTGTTGCCGTTTCGAAGTCGTATGCAAGTTGTGTTTCAAGATCCGTTTTCATCACTTAATCCACGTTTTAATGTTGAGCAAATTATTAGTGAAGGTTTAATGACGCACAAAAAATTTAGTAAAGCTCGACGGGAGCAAGAAGTCATTAATATTATGCACGAAGTTGGTCTTGCTCCAGATATGCGTTATCGCTATCCAACCGAGTTTTCGGGTGGGCAACGCCAGCGAATAGCTATTGCTCGAGCCTTAATTTTACAGCCAGAATTATTAATTTTAGATGAGCCTACTTCATCATTAGATCATACTACGCAAAAACAAATTATTAATTTACTCAAGTCGTTACAAGAAAAACATAAACTTAGCTATTTGTTTATTAGCCATGATTTAGCGTTGGTTTACTCTATGTGTCATCAGGTTGTTGTTATGAAAGAAGGTAACATTATTGAACAAGGTTCGCGTGAAAAGATCTTTTATTCTCCTGAACACGAATATACTAAGGCATTGCTTTCATTTTTAGATAAACCACCTCGCAAAGCAAATAAAACATTGATACATGCAGACAAAGCTGAAAAATTTGTTCATAAAGATCATACTCAACAAGATCAGCAGCAAGCTAAGAAGGACGACAGTAAGATCAACTGGAACGATGCTCTATTAATGCGAAAAAAATGAATATACAAAACAATAGGTTAATAATAGCTTTTATTATAACCCATTGTTAATAATTCAATATACCAATCTATTTAACAGGTTCATTATGCAAAAACGAATACTCCCTTTTTTATTAACACCCTGTTTATCACTCATTTCAATAAATGCTATAGCGTTAACTTGCAGTGATAATTCTACTCAAAATATAGTTGAAGCAAATAACTATATTTTTCAAATCCTCAATTATATTGATTCACCCGTAAAAGGTATCAAGCAAGAGGTTAGAACCTCAACCACCCAATTGGGGAATGATGCTATGTCGACAGCTAAACACTCGCTAGAATATGACCCTAATGGACTTATTATACAAAGCCATTATGATCTTTACTCAAATAAAAAAAAACGAATTTATTCTGAACACTTACAAAAAAATAAATCCAGTTGGATAAATATCATTGAAGATGTAGAAGATAAAACCAATAGCATTATCCAATTTAATACCGACGAACAAGGCAAGATTGTAATATCACAGCAGACTAAAAAAGCTGTCGATTTTGTTTTTTTTGAAACCGATAATTACCTGTATGACAGTAATAATTGCCTTATCAATAAAAATGTACAATGGCAGCTTAAAGAAATTGATAAGAGTGGTAAATATACTGGTGCAGACCAAAAAGGGGCTTCAACCTATACGTTTGGGTATCAAGCACAGCAGTTAGCTCAAGTGTTGTATCAATTTAGCAATAATATGAAAAATGAGAGTGATTTTTCGTATCAATATGATAACGATCATCATCGATTAAGTACCATAGAAATTTCTTATTTATCGGCAGGCAAAGATGCGGCACATTATGTAACTAAATTTTTAACTTTTAACGAAAAAAACGATTGGATTACGGCAAGTAAAGTTAAAAATAATAAACAAACTAACATTATACGAGAACTTACTTATTATTAGTTTTCAAAGATACAAAGAGCGTTATTTTTTTTATATAACGCTCTTTGTATTTCCCAAAACAAACATGCTAGCTATGTTTGAATGAACAGTATATAAATAGCATGTATTGTCCATGCTAATGCTAAACTAAAAGTAAGTAACTTTTCTCGTTTTGGATGGATTTTATGTTCGTGTAAAATAGCTAAAATTTGTTGTAATCCACACCAGATAGGCAATGAAATCATCAAACATAAAAATACTTTGCCGATTTCTGTATTGGCTATTTTAAGAATATAAGAACGTGTTGCCGCATCGCCAAAAGGAATAATATAAGCCATTATTACCAGCACGACAGGTGAAAAAATAGCCGCCCAAGTGCTACCTAAAGCAAATAGTCCTTTTACGATTTTCCCATTACTGCTTTTAGTTTGAATTTGTTGATTTTTCATTGATCAAATACCACTTATTTTAAAATAAATAATAGTAAATAAGCTGATACAGACATGGTTATCAGCCACAACCCTACAATGAGTAAATAGGTTAGTGATTTTTTATCTGTCCGGGATGAAAATATCGTTTTAGCAACAGAATTGTACCAACTTATTGAATGGAAAAGGGTAATCAATAACGCAACACAATTAAGCACGATAACAACAGGACTACGCAAAAAGAAGATAAAACGATAAAATTCATCTTGTCCAACGGCATTAGTGTACATACAGATCACTCCATACATTAACACTAAGCTTACCCAAATCATTGAAAAAGGGACTAATTTATGTATGATAGCAATAATAAAAGGGCGCTTTATATCGGCTTGAACAGCATTAAGGTAATTGTTGTTATTTTGTTGATTCATAAATCTCTCTAGGTTGCATTATGGTTTATGCTAGTAATGTTTGATTGGGTTAGAGCTTTCACTTCATTATTATAATGGCTAATCCGCTTTGTGTCGCTATTTTATGGTAGGCATGATATAGGCTTTTGTTATTGTGATGCTTCGCACAAAGTGCGCGAAGTTAAAATTAGTACTACTTGATTTAAGGTTCTTGATATACATATACATTGCTCATATACTCAATGGCTAATTTATATATATTAGTATTTATAGAGGATTAACTTTAAATTTTATAAAGTATTTTATTCATTTACAAAGAGCAATGCAAAAAGTAGCCAATTTTGTAAAAAAGCTTGGGCTATTGAAATCAAACAGAAAATAGATGAGCAAGAAACTCGATCTTATTGTTTAACTATTGAAATCAATAAACAAGCCTGCCGACCGCATAAATAATTTAAGTTAAAACCGATAAGCGGAACAGCTAAAGTTCTGTTTGTATTAACATTATAAATAAGGAGTATAGTTTGTCTTCTTTCTCGCTTTTAGACGAAAAATGGATTCCAGTTATCCATTTTGATGGTCATGTTAGTAAGATTAAACCTAGCCAAATCGCTGATGAAACTATTTCCGATTTAGCCTATTTTAGATCTGATTTTCAAGGTGCTGCTTACCAGTTTCTTATTGGTTTATTGCAAACCACTTTTTCTCCAGAAGATAATGATGAGTGGATTGACTATTGGGATGATGGCATTTCGCAATCTGATTTAGATGAAGCATTTGACCAAGTTAAATCGGCTATGCAATTTGGCGCAAATAAACCTGCCTTTATGCAGGATTTCACGAAATTAGATGGCAATGCTTTACCAATATCGGGTTTATTAGTTGAAGCACCAGGTGAAAACGCATTAAAGAAAAACACCGACCACTTTATCAAACGTGATTTTGTCAAGGCAATTTGCCCACATTGTGCAGCAATGGCACTATTTACTTTACAAACTAATGCACCCTCAGGCGGTCAAGGACATCGAGTGAGTTTACGTGGTGGTGGACCGATAACAACGTTGATTATGCCTGAACTGAATCAACCAACACCATTATGGAAAAAATTGTGGTTAAACGTAATACCATTAGATGATGATAAACCACGCCAATATGATGAATCTGTTTTTCCATGGCTCAATACTACCAAAACCAGTGAACCACCGAAGAATCTAAGTTTACTTCCTGAGCAAGCTAATTATTGCCAAGCTTTTTGGGGAATGCCACGACGAATTGAACTTGATTTTGAACAGACCCAGCAAGGGGAATGTGATCTGTGTGGCGAAACCTCGTCACAATTAATTACCCAATATCAAACAAAAAATTACGGTATTCAATATCAACATTGGCGACATCCTTTAACGCCATACCGAATTGATAACAAAACGGGCGAACCGTTAGCCATTAAAGGTCAACCTGGCGGTTTAGTTTATCGCGATTGGCTTGGTATGGTAACAAAGCATGATAATGTTGAAGCCGCAAAAGTGACCATCATCAATGAAGTACGTAGGCTAAAAGGCGACAAAAAATATCGCTTATGGTGCTTTGGTTATGATTTTGACAATATGAAAGCACGTTGCTGGTATGAACATACTTTCCCTGTATATCCTGCTTTAGCCGATCCTGACAGTGATGTAGAAGAGCTTATTGCACTGGCATTAGAATTAAGTAAGGAATCTTTACCCATACTACGTAAAGCTATGGCAACAATCAATAAACAATCAAGTGTATTAGATATTGCGTATTGGAAAGAAACAGAACCGGCATTTTATCAATTTGTAAAACAAATTATTGATCAAAAAGATAATCCAGATGGTCGATTCCATTTGTTATCAAATTGGGCAAATACTTTACGAAATTATATCACTCAAATCTATGATAAAGCAGCGTTTGCTAACCCTGATGAAAAGTTTATTGCATCTGCTTACCGTGATAAAAAGTGGGTTGCATCCCAAAAAATCAGTGCTAGAGAAAAGTTACTTACTGATTTTAATAAACTTAAATATATCAAAAAGATAAAAAATACCAAATAGCCTTGTTTGTGGATAGGGAGAAAATATGTCAAACAATCTTATGAAAAAGACAATTATATTAAATGAAAGCCACAAAAAATGTATTAATGAATGGTTTTCAATGCTGCAACAAAGGTTATATCCTTTTAATGGAGGCACCCATAATGGGCGAAAATTACAAGCTGAATTACGTCGAGCGACATTACCTTTTGGGGTCATGTTATATGAAGGGTATTTTTGTTTAGCCAACGCACTATTTAACGATACTCACCGATTAACCCCAACCCCTGTTCATCAGCAGGCATTAGCAATATTTGTTGCAGTTGCTGCTTTTGCTCGTGCTAATAATGAGAAAGCCCCCTTTGCTGCACAATTAAGCGAAAAGGTAAAAGGTGGAGAGCGTAATATTCTGTCTCCTTTGCGATTTGAGCAATTACAAGCCAGTGAAACACCTGAAGAGTTTTGTCGACGATTAATTCGTGCCATCAAATTACGTGGTGAACTCGGTGTAAACCTTTTTTCACTTGCTGATGGCATCTTTTTGTGGGTGCAAGAGCAGCATAATCGAGCACAAAATTTATCTCCAGAAATCAATCCATTTGAACGCCTTTCAGTTCGTTGGGCGATGGATTACTATTCGACTAAAAAATTACCAAAGGAATAACAACAATGACAACATTTATTCAATTACACTTATTGACTGCTTATGCGCCATCTAATTTGAATCGTGATGATCTTGGTCGACCAAAAACGGCCAAAATGGGCAACACTGATCGATTACGCATTTCATCGCAAAGTTTAAAAAGAGCATGGCGAACCTCGGATTACTTTTATCAATCATTAAGTGACAATATAGGTATACGTTCGCGTCGATTTGCGCGAGATTGGGTTTATAAAAATATGCTAGATCAAGGCATTGCTGAAAAAATTGCGAAAGCGAGTGCCATCAAAATTGCTGCACAATTTGGTAAATTAAAAAATGAAAAATCCCCCAAAGATCCACTGGATAATTTGGAAATTGAACAATTGGTGCATATTAGTAGCAATGAAAAGCAACTTATTAATCAATTAGTGAAAGTATTAATTAATGAAAATCGTGAGCCGACCGATGCAGAAGTTAAATTACTTCGCAAAGAAAATAGTAGTGTTGATATTGCTTTATTTGGACGAATGTTAGCCGATAGCCCGGCATTTGATGTTGAAGCTGCCTGCCAAGTCTCTCATGCTTTAGGAGTTAGTACCGTCACTATTGAAGATGACTTTTTTACCGCAGTGGATGATTTAAATAAGAATGAGGAAGATGCCGGCTCAGGGCATTTAGGTGAACGCGGTTTTGCTTCAGCCCTGTTTTATACTTACATCTGTATTAGCCGTGACTTATTGCTAGACAATCTAAATGGCGATGAGGCGTTGGTTGAAAAAACATTAAAAGCCTTAACCGAAGCTGCGGCTAAAGTGGCACCAACCGGTATGCAAAATAGTTTTGCATCACGGGCTTATACTTCTTACTTATTGATTGAAAAAGGTGCTCAGCAACCTCGCTCGTTAGCGGTTGCTTATTTTAATCCAATTCGTAGCGACGATATGGTTAATGATGCGATTGCGCGTTTAGAACAACAGCTTGATAAATTTGATAAAGTGTATGGTCAATGTGCTGATAGCCGTTACGTGCTCAATACTGAAAAATGTGAAGGAACCTTAACTGCTGCACTAGATTTTGTTGCACAAAAATAAGGAGCAGCCAAGGTGATAAAACATCTTATTTTTCAAATTTATGCGCCATTAACATCATGGGGTGAACCTGCTATTGGCGAGGTTCGCCATAGCAACGATATACCTTCACGCTCAGCTTTATTAGGGCTAGTTGCGGCGGCATTAGGTATTCGGCGTGAAGATAATAAACTCGATATTTTTAATCAGCATTATCAATTTGCGATACGCCCATTTAAAGCAAAGAGCAGTTGGTTTAGAGATTTTCAAACCGTCCAAGTCCCCAAAGCAAATAAAAAGCAGTTATTATATACTCGTTTTGATGAGATTCGTCGCAATCCTAATGAATTAGAAACCCTACTTTCACAGCGTGAATATTATAACGACATTTATTATCAAATTGTGATGACAGAAACCAAAGGTGCTCCGTACGGCGTGCAGCAAATACAACAAGCATTATTAACGCCAGTTTTTCCATTATATGTAGGTAGAAAAAACTCGCCATTGGCACTGCCTTTATCGCCTGTTCTCTATGAAGGAACGCTTTGTGATGCGTTTATTTTTGCGGATAAACATTATCAACAATATCATCAACGCGATCCTGTCATTAGTGATTTGTTAAACAGTATTGCTGATGAGTATTATTGGGAACATAAAGATCAAGATGCCGATTTTGAGATAATAAAAATTCAGCGTCGGCAAGATCAACCAATAAAGCGTAATTGTTGGTATTTTGAACCACGCCTGCAATATTCAGGATATTTAAAAAGGAGCAAATAGATGTATTTTTCTCGAGTTACCCTAAAACTAGATCGGCTCCCTTACGTCATGCAGCAAAAGATGCAGTATGCTGGTCAATATGCGATTCATCAATGGTTATGGCAACTGTTCCCTAATCAAGAAAAACGGACATTCTTGTTTCGCGAAGAAGCAACAAGACAAAGTAGATACTACTATCTGTTATCTGAGGTTGCACCGATAAAAGATCATCAACTATTTGTTGTTGAAACAAAGCCCTATGCCCCACAATTAACCACCGGAATGAAATTAATGTTTTCACTGCGTGCTAATCCTATTATTTTTAAAAATGGTAAACGCAGTGATGTGATGATGAATGCCAAATTTTTGGCAAAACAGCAAGGGCAATCATCGTCAATAGAGATAAACGTTTTACAGAATCAAGCCGCATTAAATTGGTTAGTTAATCAAGGTGAAAAAAGAGGATTTTCACTTATGCAAAGGACAGGGCAACAACCTAAATGTAATATTATTGGTTATTATCAACATCGATTTAAAAAGAAAGCAGATGCTAAACCTATTACTTTTAGTAGTGTTGATTTTCAAGGGATTTTAACGGTCACGCATCCTGAACTTTTTTCAGATACGCTCTATCAAGGAATTGGTAAAAGTAAAGGGTTTGGTTGTGGCTTATTCTTGATCAAACGCTATCAATAGGGAAACTAAAATGGTATATGTTCCACTTAATCCTATTCCACTCAAAAATAGAACATCGATGATATTTTTACAATATGGACAAATTGATGTGTTAGATGGTGCATTTGTTCTGATTGATAAAACAGGCGTTAGAACCCATATTCCCGTGGGTTCTATTGCTTGTATTATGTTGGAACCCGGCACAAGAGTCTCTCATGCAGCTGTCAAATTAGCTGCAACGGTAGGAACATTGCTAGTTTGGGTTGGTGAAGCCGGCGTTCGAATGTATTCATCTGGACAGCCCGGTGGTGCGCGATCGGATAAGCTGCTTTATCAAGCAAAATTAGCGTTAGATGATGATTTACGTTTAAAAGTCGTCAAAAAGATGTTTGAACTTCGTTTTGGCGAACCGGCACCAACTAGACGCTCGGTTGATCAGCTCAGAGGTATAGAAGGGGCACGCGTACGCGAAACCTATTCATTGCTAGCTAAACGCTATCATGTGAAATGGCATGGTCGAAAGTATGACCCTAAAGATTGGGAAAAAGGTGATAAAGTCAATCAGTGCATTAGTGCCGCAACATCTTGCTTATATGGTATCACTGAAGCTGCAGTTCTGGCTGCCGGCTATGCGCCAGCGATTGGTTTTGTGCATAGCGGAAAGCCACTCTCTTTTGTTTATGACATAGCAGATATTATTAAATTTGATACGGTTGTGCCCAAAGCATTTGAAATAGCCGCTAAAAAAATCCCTGATCCCGATCGTGAAGTACGTATTGCATGCCGTGAAATTTTTAGAAGTCAAAAAACATTATCTAAATTAATCCCATTGATTGAAGATGTCTTATCAGCCGGAGGAATTGAACCGCCATTACCACCTGACGATGTTCAGCCTCCAGCTATTCCTGAACCTAAATCGCTTGCCGATACTGGCTTTAGGAGTCACTAATTATGAGTATGTGTGTGGTTGTGACCGAAAATGTACCGCCCAGATTAAGAGGTCGTTTAGCCATTTGGTTGCTAGAAGTTAGAGCGGGAGTTTATATTGGTGATATATCCAGACCAATTAGAGAAATGATATGGCAGCAGATAATTGAATTAGCAGAAGAAGGCAATGTCGTACTTGCTTGGGCAACGAATACCGAATCCGGATTTGACTTCCAAACCTATGGTACCAACAGAAGAGTTCCGGTAGAATTGGATGGGCTACGGTTAGTTTCTTTTTTACCTATTAAAAATTAATAAGTTAGAGTTCTTTAAAAATTAAAAAAATCTGGTAGAATTTACCAGTCGATATAACTCTAAATAAAACAAATAGCTATGTTTAGAGTGTTCCCTGTACCCACAGGGATAAACCGTGTAAAATAAGTTATATTATTCCATTGTAAATGTGTTCCCTGTACCCACAGGGATAAACCGGGCGTACATTTGTTCGCCCTGATTTAGTTTGTGTGTTCCCTGTACCCACAGGGATAAACCGTCGAACAAATTAAAATGAAAGTGATAAACGAATCTTTTACCTATATGTAAGTCATTAGGTCATTAAATATATATTTTATTTGTCCGTCATATTTTTACTGATACATAATAGATTAATTGATACTAAATATAAAAAATTAAATAAAATCAATGGTATTTCTGACATTTTTTATTAATTATTCTATTGTTTCATTAAACATTTAAAATGAGGTAGTCATTATCTTAATTGTTTTTTAATAAAGTCTTTATATGAAAACAACGTATAATCAATTAATTAAAACCCTAAAGGCATTTTTTTATTTATTGTAATGTGAAACTGAAAGAAAGCATTAATAATGCTGGCTAAAATAATTGGCAAAAATAGCGTACAATAGTGCAATATTTAACACAGGTTTATCATAAATAGTTTAGGAATTTAGTATGGCAGGCAAATTTATTGTCATCGAAGGGCTTGAAGGGGCAGGCAAAACAACGGCTATTAATACCGTTGCTCGCATTTTAAATCAACACGATATTGGCGATTTGCAATTTACACGTGAGCCGGGTGGAACGCCGATTGCTGAAGCATTACGCCATATTATTAAAAATGGTTTAGATAACGAGCCTTTGACTGATAAAGCCGAATTGCTGATGTTATATGCTGCACGTATTCAGCTGATTGATAATGTGATTAAACCAGCACTTAAAGTAGGTAAATGGGTGATTGGCGATCGCCATGACTTATCGACGCAAGCTTATCAAGGTGGTGGACGCCAGTTAGATAAAGCCCTTATGACGACATTAAAAGAACACGTGTTAGGTCATTTTAAACCTGATCTTACTTTATATTTAGATATCGATCCTGAAATGGGTTTAATGCGTGCACGCTCTCGAGGTGAACTTGATCGCATTGAACAGCAATCATTGCCATTTTTTGAACGAGTTCGTCAACGCTATTTAGAGCTTGCCAAGCAAGATAATACCATCATGACTATAAATGCCGCAAAATCACTCGACAATGTGACTAGACAAATTGAACAAATTTTAACAACATGGTTAACAAAACAGGTTAATATTAAATGATCTTAAATGACTATCCTTGGCTTTGCTTACCTTATCAGCAACTAGCAGCTGGAATTATGCATAAACGGACTCATCATGCTTTATTAATTAATTATGTTCAAGGCAGTGGTGAAGATGAACTTATTTCAAAACTAGCAAATCGGTTATTATGCCAATCTGCCCAACAACTGGAACCGTGCTTAAAATGCCATAGTTGCCAATTGTTTTTATCTCACCATCATCCTGATTATTATGTGATAACCAATGAACAAGGTAAACAGTCAATAGGTATTGATCAAATACGTCATATATCAAGCAAGGTTTACGAAAAATCCCAGCAAGGTGGCAATAAAGTCATTTGGATAAAACGCGCAGCTTTAATGACCGAAGCTGCCGCCAATGCATTACTAAAAACGTTAGAAGAACCGCCAGAAAATACCTATTTTATTTTAAGTGATGAGCATAACAGCCAATTATTAGCAACCATTCATAGCCGTTGTTTTTCTTATTTTTTACCTATTCCTAAATTGGAACAGTCTATTGAATGGTTAAAAAAAAAATACAATCAGCAATATAGCGATAATGAGCTTGCCTCGGCGTTATTATTGAGTGAAAATGCGCCGCTAAAAGCGTTTGCACTATTAGTGCCAGAAAAGTGGCAACAGCGAAAAGCATTTTGTGAGTATCTATTAGAACTGGTACCACAAAATAATTATTGGCAGCTAGCTAAAATTTTTGATAATGAAGACTTCATTGAACGAATTGTTTGGTTTTGTGCCTTGTTAAGCGATGCGCTAAAAGCGAAGCAAAAAGTCGGGCGTTTTATTGTTAATCGTGATCAGGTTCCATTAGTTCGGCTACTTGCAACTAAAAGTAATGAAAAGATTTTTGCGCTTTATCATTTATGGTTGCAAGCAAGGCGTCAGCTGTTAACGATTACCGGGTTGAATAAGGAACTTATTGTTTATAATGTACTTGCTCAATCCGAATTAATTAGTGAAACAAACAGTTAAGTAGTTTATAAAGAGTTTTGGAAATAAGCTTCAGGAAAGTATACGTTAAAGTAACAAGGGATGTAGTGGATTCTTTATCTATTGAATTTGGTTTACTGATATATGGGTGATATTTTTTGTTGTCAGCAAGCGTATCATACCGATTTGTTTAATAATGCGCTTGCGGTTTAAAAAAGCTCAAGAATATGCAATAACACAAAAAACAACTTCCCCCTTGCTTAGCAGATCGATATTGTATTACCTATTACCGCAAATAAAACTTCTAAATTAGTAATAGCCAAACGTGAAGAGATAAAAGAAAATTAAAAGTTGAAACAATAACAAATAAAGAAGGTTGTGAAATCAGTTCCAATTTATAAAAACCTTTTGACCCTATCACTTACAATAAGCTAGAAATCTAGCCCATACGATATGATGAGCAAAAAAATACAAAAGGATATAGAGCTACACCATAGGCTAATGCAGTGTATTAACAAGTAATGATAAAGTGTTTTCAGCAAGTGATTCTTTAATACAAAGTGTTGCGCCATATGTTAAAAAATGCTATTTAAGCAGTATAAAATAGAAAGCCTTGATTTACGTAAACACAGATCAGTGCTTACTTATCCAAGTACTTTTGACGGGTCAAAAATAATGAGTGATAATTTAATTATTGAGCTTTCTATTAAGTTGTTTGTTATTTTTTCTTGGCGCAAAGTTGTTCATCGAAATTAAATTTTTTAATGTAAATGAATTCTTTAGGAAAAATAACTAAAAATTTTGATTAAAAGGAATAAATGAGTTATGGCATCACCAATTATTGTTGCAGTTGATTTTGCGGATGTTAAATCAGCATGGAATTTTATTGATCAAGTTGATCCCAAAGATTGCCGTCTTAAAATCGGTAAAGAGCTTTTTACGCATACAGGACCTGATTTTATTAAACAGATTATGCAAAAAGGTTTTGATGTTTTTTTAGATCTTAAATTTCATGATATTCCAAATACTGTTGCAAAAGCAGTTGCCGCAGCTGCTGACCTAGGTGTTTGGATGACTAATGTTCACGCTAGCGGTGGCTCACGCATGATGACAGCAGCTAAAGATGCACTTTATTCTTATGGTAAAGATGCGCCAATTTTGATCGCTGTGACAGTATTAACCAGTATGGAATCAACTGATCTTCAAGAAATCGGTATCAACGTATCGCCTTTAGAACAAGCCTCTAGATTAGCAATACTTGCTAAAAACTGCGGGCTTGATGGCGTGGTATGTTCAGCTAAAGAAGTACAAAGCTTTAGAACACGCTTGGGCAGTGATTTTAAATTGGTGACTCCTGGCATTAGGCCTGCAGGTGCTAATCCTGATGATCAACGTCGTATTATGACACCTCAACGAGCTCAAGCGGCAGGTTCTGATTATTTAGTTATTGGACGCCCAATTACTCAATCTGAAGAACCTGCTAGGGCATTACAAGCAATTTTAGCAACACTTAATTTAAGTAAGAGTTAATTACATTATGTCAGATAATCCACTTGTTTATTCAACCGATAAAGGTCGAATTAAGCCTACTGAAACAGTTATCTCACGTCCTAAAGGGGATGGTATTATTCGGATTCAACGACAAACATCTGGCCGTAAAGGTAAAGGCGTTTGTGTTATTACCGGACTTGATATGGATGATGCTCAATTACTACAGTTAGCCGCAGACTTGAAAAAACGCTGTGGTTGTGGTGGTTCGGTTAAAGATGGCATCATTGAAATTCAAGGTGATAAACGCGATTTATTAAAGTCATTGCTAGAAGATAAAGGATTTAAAGTAAAATTAGCAGGAGGCTGACTTAGATCTATAAAAATAGCGTCCACAATAAAAACGGACGCTGTTTATAAAATAATCGATGTTAATTAGTTCGATAGCTACGCATTTTTTTGCTAATTTCGCGGCGCTCTTTAGATATTTCGGCGTTTTTGATAATATAATCATCAACACGGTCATCATAATCGCTTTTCATATTAGCAATAATCGCTTGAAGCTCTTCGTAAGTCATATCTGGTTTAATATACTCGCTTAAGTTTTCAAGTAGTAACACTCGTTTTTGGTTGTCTCGAATTTTCTTCTCGTTATCTGATATTTCACGTTTTAATTTATTTAAACGACGTGATAAACGAATATATTCGAGTACATCTTGAAACGATGGTGCAGTTGCTTTTTCCTTGTCCATCTATAACCCCTTATCTCAAAAATGGAAAATAAACTTTTACCAATTATATATCAATAATTTGTTAAGATCATATTAATTATATTTTTAAATATAAATGATATTTTTTTAATTAGCTATTTTCATGTTTAGTGTTTTTAATTTGGGCTTTGATACAGAGTTTATCTTCAAATTGTATATTTAAATATCGTGACTTTTTGGAAAAATTACTTACAAAATAAGATAAAAATAAAAACAGCTATTAAGAATTAGTGTAAAGTATTGTACAATAGTAACCAATTTGTAAAAAGTGCCAGAATGCGAGAATCATAATGAGCTGGATTGAAAAAATTCTTAGTAAAAATAATATATCGTCAGAGCATAAAAAGGCGAATATTCCAGGCGGTGTTTGGACAAAATGTAGCCACTGTGATCAAGTCCTTTACCAAGCTGAACTTGATCTTAATTTAGCGGTTTGTCCAAAATGCGACCACCACATGCATATTCCTGCCCGAGTGCGTTTATACCGATTTTTAGACGAGGGTTCGGATGTTGAAATTGGTACAGATCTTATGCCTAAAGATATCTTAAAATTTAAAGATACTAAAAAATACAAAGATCGTTTAACGGCTGCTCAAAAAGAGACTCATGAAAAAGAAGCAATGGTTGTAATGAAAGGAACACTACTTGGCATTCCTGTAGTTGTAGCTTGTTTTGAGTTTGCGTTTATTGGTGGTTCAATGTCTTCTGTTGTTGGAGCACTATTCACTCGTGCCGCAGAGCAAGCCATTGCTGATAAATGTCCTTTAATTTGTTTTTCAACAAGCGGGGGCGCACGAATGCAAGAAGCGTTATTTTCGTTAATGCAAATGGCAAAAACCAGTGCTATCCTTGCTAAAATGCAAGATGAAGGTTTGCCTTATATTTCAGTAATGACTGATCCAACCATGGGGGGGGTATCAGCAAGTTTAGCAATGCTGGGCGATATTAATATTGCTGAACCTAAAGCATTAATTGGTTTTGCTGGACCACGCGTGATTCAACAAACTGTGCGTGAAACATTGCCAGAAGGGTTTCAACGTAGTGAGTTTTTACTTGAAAAAGGCGCAATAGATATGATTATTCATCGTAAAGATATGCGTCCTAAGATAGCTAGTTTAATAACAAAATTAATGAAACTACCTGATCCGTTTAATGATGTGAATCTTAACGAGACAGTTTAATTGAGTATGCAAAACCAACAACCAAATGCCATGTCAGATTTAAAGACATGGCTTTGTTATTTAGAGCAATTACATCCTATAACCATCGACTTAGGTTTAGAACGAGTAAAGACTGTTGCTCGGCGTCTTGAGTTATTACAACCAGCATCTTATATTTTTACCGTTTCGGGTACCAATGGCAAAGGAACAACGTGCCGAACGCTTGAAATGATATTGCTTGAAGCAGATTTGCAAGTCGGCGTTTATAGTTCTCCTCATTTATTACGTTTTACTGAACGGGTACGTATTAATAATCAAGAATCGAATGAACAAGATACCGTAAAAGCTTTTGTGGAAATAGAAAAAGCTAGAGGTGAAATATCGCTTACTTATTTTGAATATGCAACACTTGCTGCACTTTATCAATTTAAACAAGCAAAGTTAGATGTTGTTATCTTAGAAGTTGGACTTGGTGGCCGCCTAGATGCAACCAATATCGTTGATGCTGATGTGGCAGTAATTACCACTATTGGTATTGATCATGTTGATTATTTAGGTGATACCCGTGAAAGTATAGGGCGTGAAAAAGCAGGTATTTTTAAATCTAAAAGTATTGCTATTGTGGGCGAACCAGAAATACCTGCATCTATTTTAAATGTGGCTAAATCTGTTGGCTGTCCTGTTTATGCTGTGAATTTAGATTTTTATTATCAACAAGTTAACAAAGATCTATGGGCGTTCGAATCGACAATAAAGCAGTATAACAATCTACCTATTGCTAATGTTCCTTTACCTAATGCTGCAACCGCAATTGCAGCCCTAAGTTATTCATCTCTTGAAATAACGCAAGATGAAATAACTAAAGGTTTGTCAAAATCCAATTTGGCTGGTCGTTTTCAAATTATTCGAAGATCGCCACTTGTGATCGTTGATGTAGCACATAATTCGCATGCAGCAGCTTATTTAAAGCAACAATTGGAAAAACTCAAAGCCGAATATTTGAATGTTGGTAAAGTTAGATTTGTCGTTGGGATGCTTAAAGATAAAGATATTAAAAGTACCTTATCCATCTTAAAGGGGGACAAATGGTATTGTGCTTCACTTTATGGTGAACGAGGTTGTAGTGCAGAAGTATTAAAACAACACTTATTGAATGATAATGCAGAGATTGATGTATCTACATTTGATTCAGTTTCTAATGCTTATAATAAAGCAATACAAGATGCTAAAGACGATGATATTATTGTAGTATGTGGTTCATTCCAGACCGTATCTGCTGTTTTAGCTGAAACTGACTGTTAAGCGAAATTAAACATGACGAATAATCAACAAATTAAACCTAAAATTCAAGATAGAATAAGAAATCGTCTTGTCGGTTTTGCTACCTTATTGCTTATTATCGCAGCAATTGCACCATTAGTCATAACAGATAAGTCTAATTTACGAACATCAACAACGCCTATATTGCAACCAGAAGTTGTTACTCAGCAAAATCAGCCAGTATCATCATTGAATAGTGATGAAGACAATTTCACTAATAATATAACAGATTTTCCTTACATACCTGATTTAGATCAAAATCCAAGTGTATTAGTTTCACCTGATATTATTGATGATGACGATATCAAAATAACAACATCTAAATCGTCAAATTTACAACAAGATTCTAAACTCTATATGATCCAGCTTACAGCATTAAAAAATAGGCAAAAAATAGAAGAGCTAGTTGCATTATTAAGACTAAATAATTATAGCGTTAGAACAATACCTCAGAATCCCGAACCTAATCAGCTAATTAAGTTACAGGTTGGCCCTTATGCTAAAAAAGAGCAAGCAGAACAAATCATTATTAACTTAAATAATTTAACAAAATTAAAAGGTATTATTGTTACTAATTAATTGTTGTTTTATTAGTTTTATGTTGTCAACAGTAAGTAAAATAAAATATTTTCAATATAAAATTGTGAATTATTATGATGAATTGGGTTGATTTTACAATTATTGGAGTGATTGCTTTTTCTGCAATAATTAGTACTGTGCGAGGCTTTATAAAAGAAGCATTATCACTCATTAGTTGGATTTTAGCTTTTTTTGTATCTAGCCGATTTTATATTTATATTACTGGTTATTTAACTTATTTTGATAGCGAGATGATACGTACTGCAGTAGCAACTGTTATCCTTTTTATTGCTACATTATTAATTTGTGCAATTGAGTCTTATATTATTGGTCAATTAATCGAAAAAGCGGGATTATCTGGCGTTGATCGTATATTAGGTATCTGTTTTGGCGTACTGCGAGGAATTTTAGTTGTTGCTGCTGTGCTATTTTTTGTTGATGCGTTTACGCGTTTATCACAATCACCATATTGGACTCAATCACAGCTAATTCCACAATTTCATTTTATTATTCGGTGGTTTTTTGATTATATACAACAGTCTTCTTCTTTTTTAGTACAATAAATTTGAGGTAATCATAGTATGTGTGGTGTTGTTGGTATTGTAGGATGTAGTACTGTTAATCAATCTATTTATGATGCATTGACTGTTTTGCAACATCGTGGACAAGATGCAGCAGGTATAGTAACTATCGATAGTCACAATCGCTTTCGTTTGCGTAAAGCGAATGGATTGGTCAAAGATGTGTTTCAAGAACATCACATGCAACGGTTACAAGGTAATTTGGGCATAGGTCATATTCGCTACCCAACAGCCGGTAGTTCCAGTCCTTCCGAAGCGCAACCATTTTATGTCAATTCACCTTACGGAATTGCACTTGCCCATAATGGTAATTTAACAAACACTGAGCAGTTGAGTAATAAAGTGTTTGAGCTGGCTAAAAGGCATATCAACACTAATTCTGATTCAGAAGTACTGCTTAATATTTTTGCCAATGAACTCGACAAATTCCCAACTTATCCACTTACTGCGAATAACATTTTTACAGCAATACACAATGTACATAATATAATCAAAGGGGCATATGCTTGTGTTGCGATGATTATTGGTCATGGTCTTGTTGCCTTTCGTGATCCGTATGGAATTCGTCCTTTAGTTGTAGGTAGACGTGTGCTTGAAAATCAAAAAATTGAATATATGGTTGCATCTGAAAGCGTGGCTTTAGATATTCTTGATTTTGAAATTATGCGTGATGTCCAACCGGGCGAAGCAATTTATATTACTCAAGAAGGACAATTATATTCTCAGCAGTGTTCCGATAACCCTCAAAATTATCCATGTATTTTTGAGTATGTTTATTTTGCAAGACCAGATTCCTTGATGAATGGTGTATCGGTTTATCAATCACGAGTTTTAATGGGGCAAAAACTAGGGAAGAAAATAGCAAGAGAATGGAAGGATGTTGATATTGATGTTGTCATTCCTATTCCCGAAACATCATGTGATGCTGCGCTTGAAATTGCAAGTATTTTAAATAAACCTTACCGACAGGGATTTGTTAAAAATCGTTATGTTGGTCGCACCTTTATCATGCCAGGGCAAAGCGCTCGTAAATTGTCAGTAAGAAGAAAACTTAATGCTAACCGTATTGAATTTGAAGGTAAAAATGTCTTATTAGTTGATGATTCTATTGTGCGAGGCACAACCTCAAAAGAAATTCTTGATATGGTACGTTCAGTTGGTGCCAAAAAAGTTTATTTAGCGTCTGCTGCACCAGAAATTAGACACCCAAATGTTTATGGTATTGATATGCCTGTTGCCGGTGAACTTATTGCTTATAATCGAACGGTTGATGAAATCGCGAAAGACATTGGTGCTGATAAACTCATTTTTCAAAGCTTATCTGATTTAATTGATTCAATCACAGCACAAAATCCACACATTCATCATTTAGAGTGTTCTGTTTTTGATGGAAAATATGTTACTGAAGGGATTGATGGTAATTATTTGTCATTATTAGAACAAAAAAGAAGTGAAAGTAAAAAGTCTCCAGCCTGTAAAGAGTCAGAAAACATAGAGATTTATAACGAAGGTCAATAGATGACAAAAATATTATATAAAGACCTAAAATTCCAAATTTAGGTCTTTTTTATTTCATTAAAGTATTTTTATTTAGCTCGTTGCATGCAACACTTTCTCATTTATCAATATAAATAGTAATATTATTCAATCTCATTCATATTTATCAAAGCAAAATTAAACTTATCATAATAAATAAATTACAATTAA